>NZ_CP109278.1:0-20952 GCF_045209715.1 Streptomyces sp. NBC_01635
CTGCACATACGCGAAGACCCCGGCCTCAGCGTTTCCGCTGGTGACGGGGTCTTTGGGCACCTCATGCAAGGTGCCCCCGGCAGGATTCGAACCTGCGCACACGGCTCCGGAGGCCAGGTGAGAGCGAGAGGCGATTGGCGCCCTGACCTGCTGCGGAGACCCCTTGTGGCTGAAGCCTGAGCAAGATCATCACGTCCCTATTGCGCGGGTGGCCTGTCGGGCGGTGGGTCCGGGCCGTATCGTCGAAGCATGATCTCGGGCAGCGGCGGGGGCGTGGGCGGCAACGGCGCGGAGTTCACTGCGGAGGCTCTGGCACCTGTCCTTCGGGAAGCCTGCTCATCGGCCGGACTCAACTCCAGCGGAGCCGAGTTGCTGCGCCTGGGGTCGAACGCGGTGTACCGCCTGCCGTCGTCACCCGTCATCGTGCGTATCGCACGTGATCCGTCGGTTCGCACGGAGATGGACCGGGTGGTGAAGGTGGCGCGGTGGCTGGAGACGGAGCACTTCCCGGCCACGCGCGTGCCGGCGCGGGTTGCTCAGCCGCTCGTCGTCGGCGGCCTGGTGGTGACCTTCTGGGAGAGCGTCCAGGAGAACGAGGAGTACGCCACCGTTGGCGAACTGGCCGACCTGCTGCGCCGCCTCCACTGGCTCGAAGAGCCGGAGTCGCTCGGCCTGCCGTATTTCGATCCGCTCGCCAAGCTGACGGCGTCCCTCGAAGGACTGGACACCATCGCGGGGGAGGACCGGGAGTTCCTGGAGGCTCGGGCGGCCGGGCTTGCCAAGGATTACGACCGGCTGGACTTCGTCCTCCCCTTCGGGATGATCCACGGAGACGCCAACATCGGGAACGTCCTTCGCCACCGGGACGGCCACGCGGTCGTCATCGACCTGGACGGCTTCGCCCTCGCCCCACGCGAGTGGGACCTGATCCTGACGGCGCTCTACTACGACCGCTACGGCTGGCACTCGAAGACGGAGTACGCGGAATTTGTCCACCGCTACGGCTTCGACCTGATGAACTGGCCCGGATACGAGACCTTGGCCGACCTGCGGGAGCTGATGATGGTGGCCTGGCTCGGCCACCAGGTCGCTACCAGTGAGCGCTCCGCGGATGAGTTCGGCCGGCGTTTGCGCGCTCTGCGGACGGGCGGAAGCCGGAAGGACTGGCGGCCCTTCTGAGGGTCGTTGCCATGGACGCTCACGCTCGTTGACGAAGTCGACCGCATCGACGGTGACATGAACTCACGCGAGCAGAACGGCTCTTCCATGAACGAAGTGCACGTACGGATCGGTATCTATCGCAGCAGGTACCACACCGACACTTCCTGCCCTGCTCTGAACGGCAAGCCGGAGACATTCGGAGGGATTGAGCAGATGTCCCGGGAGGACGCGGAAGCACAAGGGCTCAAGCACTGCCAGACGTGCAAGGCGTAGCCCTGCGTCTGGGTGACTGCCTGCCCGCTGTCCAGCGCTTCTTCAGACGCTGGACACTCTGTCCGCTGCCTGCCACAGCCGGTGCTCCGCCGCTCGCTCGCGGAAGTCCTGGGTGGCGGTGTTTCCCACCCGGGAGAGGTTCTGCCCGAACTCGGCGAGATAGCTGACGCACCGGGCCGACTTGAGCTGTTCCCCCAGGTCAAGCGCATCGAGGGCCACGCGGCACGCCTCTTCGACGTCCCCGGCTCGTAGGTGGGCGTCGGCGAGGACCATGGTCGCGAAGAAGTCGCTCCGCACATGGCTGCCGCTCATGGCGTTCTCGGCGTGGGCGACGGCCCGGCGGGCACTGTTGACGTCGCGGAAGCAGTGGGCGGCCTCGGCGGCCAGCTCCGCTTCGTCGAAGTAGCTGATCCACTCCGGCTCGTCGTCCGTGTTCCGGCTCTCCAGTGCTTTCGTGGCCGCGGTCAAGGCGGCCTCGCAGGCCCGGACGTCGCCGGTCCGGGCAAGAGCGCGGGCTTCCATGGCGTGGAACTGGGCGCGTAGCGTCGGCGTGGCCACGGGAGAGATCCCCATGAGTGCGGCGCGGGCGAGCGTGGCGGCCTGCGTGTAGCGACCGAGGAACGTCGCCTGGTGGCTCATGGCCGACAGGATGCTTCCTGCGAGCCGGCGGTCGTTGGCGTCCTGGGCCAGCCGCAGAGCCTGGAGGAAGTACCGCTGCGCCAAGCCGTGGCGGCAGGCGTCGTACGACATCCAACCGGCGAGGAGCGTCGCTTCCGCCACTGTGGAGAACAGGGCGCGGCCGACCTGTTCGGTGTACTTCCCGTGCAGGAGCGGAGTCACTTCGGTGCTGAGGTACTGGATGGCCGCATGCCTCGCATGGTCGCCGCCGAAACGGTCGTCCAGTTCGGCGAACATGTCCGCGGTGGTCTTGATGGCGGCCACGTCCCCGAGACCGACGCGCGTACCAGCCTGGCGCTGTCGTGGAATCGTCGGCTCGGGCGCCACCAGCCACCGGAGAGACGCTTCGTTCCAGGCGGGCTCGGACGGCTCGGCCTGCAGAAGGGGTTCGTACCGGTTGAGATCGGCACGCCACAGCCGACCGACTGCTTCGATCGCATCATCAGGACTCGCCGGATAACTGACATCCATGAGCGATGCATCCCGCCCGCTCTCGTGGTTCAGCCCGAGTTCTACGGCACTCAGCCCGAACACCTCGCAGAGGAGCGGACCGTAGAAGTCGTCCGGAACGCTGTGTCCGTTCTCCCAACTGGCGATACGCCGTTTCACGCTGGCGTCTGCCGGGAGCTGGTGCCCGCGCCGAGCCGCGACCTGACGCAGTTCGCGCACCAACCGCGGCTGACTCCACCCCCGGTCCGTCCGAACCTTCCGTAAACGAACGCCAGTCGGTTGCATGGAAGACGTGGCCCTTCCCTCCCCGCGCGTGCACTGGTGCGACCACTGGGGCCCATGACTCCGCGCCCCACCTCCGAATGTACGCGCGGTTCACCGCCGACCGCTGCAAGTAACCGGATATCGGGAGCGGTTGACTCATGACGGGGGATGACACGCACGGGCGTGACGCGTCATCCCCCGTCACCTCTCGTCATCTGCCCAGGCCAGGGGGCTGACCTTGAGTCTGGACGCAGGGCGGCATCGAGGCCGCGACCGAGTCTGACCGAGGTGAGATGCCGTGCAGAGGATGACCACGAGGGGCATTGAATGGCTTTCCGCAGCGGCGGACGACCCGGCCGCATGCCGGGCGGTCTGGGCGGACGACCCCCGCGCACCGTACGCCCTGCCGGCCGGCCGCTTCTTCGACGTGGTGACGGTTGAACAGCGGCTCGGAATGGAGACCTTCGATCAACTCCTGCGCCAAGGGTTGCCCTTCGGCCCGGTGGCACTGGACCACAAGGCCCAACGAGTGGGCTTCTTCCTCGGCTCGCGGAGTCAGGAATCCTTCGCTCACTACCTCGCCCAGGAAGAGGGGACTCCCCCCACGTTCCGCTACCTGAACCGCGGGTCGGTGGTAGTCGTTCCGGGACCCATGCCCTTGAGCGGTGACCGCTACCAGTGGCTCCGGGCGCCGGCCCGGCGTCCCATCGCCAACCCGCTGCGCCCGGTCGCTCTGGCCACCCTGCTGGTTGCCTCCACCGAACTGCTCGCTCGGGTGGACCGGTACAGCGAGCGCTACCCGTCTGCGGCTGCCCTTGCGGCTCCCTTTTTCGGAGGGACTCCGATCGATGCGGGATGACACCACCCACCGGCGCGACGCGGCCACGTGGTCGCCCCTGGAGAGCGACGACTGGTACGCCGCGCGCAACGCCACTACCGCCCTCCGGGACGCTCTGGTTCGTGCTGGTCTGGAGAAGGACTTCCCCTACCTACGGGCCGACCTGAACGCATTCGGCCATGGCCTGGTCGAACTGGGCCGCGTCTCGCCGGCCACCGCGGAACGCCTGGCGGAACTGCTGCGGCTGGCGCTTGCTGCGGGACTGCGGCGTCTCGAGGAGAACAGCGAAGGAGCCGCCGAATACCGAGCAGGAGAGGACTGACGTTATGACCGACCGACGAGGAGTCGTCGCCAAGCGCGCCGAGAACCTGATGCCCGGCATCCCCTACGTCCGCGGCTGGGCGCAGGCACGCCGCGGAGCCGGCGCCTTGGCCACACAACTGGCCTCCTTGGGCCTGGAGCCGGACTTCCCCGGCCTCACGGCCGATGTGAACGTCTCGGGCGATGGCCTGGTATGCCTGGGCACCGTGCGGCCCGAAGCGGCCCTGCTGCTGGCGGAACTGATCGTGTCGGGCCTCTCGGCGGAGATGCCGATGGATGCCGAGACGTTGACGCATGAGGTGGGGAGTGCTCGCCACAATTCTCCGGCTGCCTGACCGCTTCGATCCGAGAAACTCCGTCCGGCTGCGGTACGAGCATGCTCCCGTGGCTGGTCGGCCTGGCCCCGTGCGTTGCCGTTCCCCGGCGGACGACGTGCGGGGCCTTCTGCTGGATGGCATGCCCCTCGTCGGCGGTCTGCCGCTCGGCCGGGACCGGCGCCCCAGCGCCGCAGCCCGGACGAACGGCAGACCAACCCTGTTTCGAGGATGGATGCGGGGCCCGTATCAGATCCGCACAGCAGGACATCAGCTTGGGAAGCTGCATCCATCTGGGGTCTTCCGGCGCGCTGACCTGGGCGCATGTGCGCGTCGTGGCCAAGTTGAGCTCGGCTGCTTTCACCGTGATTCCCCGCTGTTCCCCGCCCGATCTGGTGCGGTTATGGTGCGGGACTGCCGTGCTGTGGCTCTGGGAGGACGCTTGCCCTCAGGGGGATGGTACCTGGTGCCGAGGTCCCCACCCAGACGGGATGACATCTGCCGCAAGCCCCTTGCCGCGCAAGCGGATACTCCGCAACACTAGTTGGCCTCTAGCGAAGTGGCACGGGGGGGAAGAGTGGCTTCCAAGAGTAATGATCAACGCTTGCTGGATCGCATCTTGGAGGACCAGCGGAGTCGCCTTGCCCCCAACCAGAAGCTGGATGACTTTTTTAACTATTTCACAGCAAGTACGGCGCTTCAGGACTTAGATCTCGATATCGATGAGATTCGCGATGGAATCGTTGACGGGTCACACGACTGTGGCGTTGACGGTATTTGGGTCCTCGTTGATGACCGGTACGTTTCCGCTGACGTAGATCGCCACAAAAATCTGCGTGCCGGGAAAATTGAGCTCGTCATCTTGCAGGCTAAGACCTCAACAGGCTTTCAAGAGACAGCGTTTGAAAAGCTGCACTATCACTTGCCGATCCTGCTTGATATGGATCGCGATGTTAGCGAGCTTGCGGATTCGACTAACGCAAAACTTCTCGATCGTACCGGGCGTTTCCTGCACATCCTCGAAGCGCTCGCCTCGTCTTTCCCTGATGTTTTCGTCCGTGTCGTCTATGCCAGCCGTTCGGCCGAACCCCCACATCCCAATGTGCGGGCAAAAGGAAACAGACTAGAGCGCGATCTGGCGAAGATTGCTTCAGGGACTAAGTGTCGAGTTGAGTACCTGGGAGCCGCTGAGCTTCGGGAGCTTTCGGCTCGGGGTGCCACGGTTGTGTCTGAGCTCGTCTTCATAGACACTCCAATGAGCACTTCTCTGGGCGAAGGCTATGTATGCCTGGCCCGTTTGGATGAATATCACAAGTTCATCACTTCCCCGAATGGGGCGCTAAGGCTAGAACTGTTCGAATCTAATGTCAGGGACTATGCGGGCCGAACGGCCGTTAATACTGCGATCGGGGAGACGCTCAGTTCTAATTACAAGGACGACTTCTGGTGGTTTAATAACGGCGTCACCATCGTTGCCGAGGAGGTGAGGATCGCTGGGAAGAAGATCGTCATGAAGGACCCGCAGATTGTAAATGGCCTTCAGACGAGTCATGAGATCTATAACTACTTCCAAGGCGTCGGGCAGCACCACAGCCGTTCTATTCTGGTTCGTATCATGGTGCCTCCGACCTCTGGCCGAGCCAGGGATGGAATCATTAGGGCGACCAACAGTCAGACCCAATTGCCTCCGGGCGCCCTGCGAGCGACGGAGCAGATCCAGAAAGACATCGAGGAGTCACTGCAGCGCGACGGTTACTATTACGAGCGTCGCGCGAACTATTATAAGAATCTTGGGTTTCCCCTAGAGCAAGTTGTGAGTATGTCGCGGCTCGCTAGAGAATTCACTTCACTCGTGGTGGGCGAACCGCACGTCTCTCTGAGGTTCTCCGAAAACCTTCTGCTTGACGATTCGCACTACTATCGGGTCTTCTCTACCGACCACGATCTCGACCTATACACGATTGTCCTCGATGTGCATGTAAGGATCGGCGAATTCTTGGCTTCCTTTATGGAAGACAAGGCATTGCTCGGAGATACAGCAGAGAATTGGCGGTATCACCTTGCGTACATGGCCTCCTTCACGCTCACCCGGCTGCGTAGGCCGACGCAGCGAGATCTGTTGAACGTCAAGATTGAACACCTTTCCGATGAGCTCCTAGAAAGCATGATGAGTGTGCTGGAAAGGGAATACAAAGCATCCCTTCGCGGAAATCGTGCACAGGGAATTGACAAAGTTGCCAGAAGTTCAGATTTCACACGCCGTGTGCGCCAGGCAACCGTGGCAACGAGGAGATTCCAAATTAATCGGTGAAGCGTGCCGCGTGACTGGGGTTGAGCCCACGACCTCTTCGTCCCGAAGTAACCTGGGTGAGGGCTCTGCCTGGGACTGGTGCACCTCTCACCTGCGCTGATGGTCCGCAGGCGTCCGCGCTTGTTCGCCGTTGTGTGTGAGCGTTGTCACTCAGTTAGACACTCACACAGTGGACGTGGCACGAGCTTCAGTCGCCCGCGAACCACAAGTAACTTCCTGGAGTGGCCGCGCACTCTTCCAGCATCGTTGCGAGGTCGTCCAGTGCGGCGAGTTGACGTTCATCGCCGCATCTCTGCCTCAGACCGTGGATCTCCCGGAGGGCGGCTGCGGCCTCCTGCTCGTTCATCAACGTATCCCCGTACGGATCGACGGCAGTGAGCCTCCCCGGTACTCCAAGGAGCTGGAGTGAGCCGAGCGCATCGGCCAGCGCGTCGCCGTGCCCGTAGGAACTCCGCAGGAGTGTCGCGCGGGACTTGCGCCAGTTGTTGCGAGCCGGCCGTGATGAGTGCAGCTCCAGATCAATCCCCATGCCTCATGATGCACACGCTGTGTCGCTGGACAGCCGCAACTGATCGAGGCGGCCGTGACCTGCGGTCACTCATATGGTCAAGGCTCCTCGCTCCCCCGCAGGTGTCTTCTTGCCCTGGGTCTTGCCGGGGATCTTGGTGACCTGCGTCTTCCCAGCTCAGGACGGGTCTCATGTGCGGCTGAGTGGTCGTCATTGGTCGTCGTCGGTCCCTGTTGAGCAACCTCGGACGGCCCAGCGGGGAGTATCTGGGCGGCGTCAGTTGGCGGAAGCGGCCCGCCACTTTGCGGTGATGCATCCTTCTTCCATGTGCCACCACTCCTTGGCAACGCCGTGGTTCAGCAGCCGTTGCACCTTGGCGAGATCAACGGTGGGCGGTACGTCCAGGGCGACCATGCGGAACTGCTCAATCCCTTCGCCGTCGACGCCGAGTTCCCGGAACGCATTGATCACGCTCTGCCGTGCGGCTCCGGTGCCGCCCTCACGCAGCACGATGAGGCGAATGGTGCAGTTCTCGGAACGGCGAACGACCTCGCCGGCCCATGGCACGTCCTCCTCGTCGGGCTCGACAGCCACGACGTCTCCGCAGGCGATGCCTCGAACGAACCAGGGGATGTTGTCGAGCCGTACGGTGCCATCCCCCTGATCGGCGGCCCACAGGCTCTCCACCGATGCCGGGGGCCAGTCGTCTTCGACCTCAAGTCGGAAGTGCACCTTCACGTACGGGCCGTCGTAGGAATTCGTCATGCCGCCAAGGATGCCCAGCCCTGCAACGCGGGCCGCGGGCGGGTGACCGGGCACCCCAGCGCAGAGTGGAAGACAGGTTCTCCTGTGCCTCAGCCGACGACAGCCAGCCACGACGGCGGGTGCGCCGACCGACCAGGCACGCGTGTGCCTCGCTGCACCCTCACCGGCCTCAGCCACGCTGTCGGCTTGTGCCGTCGACCAGAGCAAGCTATGCAGAGGCCTTCGGTGCCATCAGCTTGGGAAGCTCAGGTGATCTACCGGCAGTTGATGGGCTGACCTGTACGGGAGCGGCGTCGGCGCCTGTTCGTGCGTTGAGCTGGTTCCCGCTGTTCCCCGTGGTTCCCCGCAGTATCTGGCATGCGTCTGGCACGGGGCGGCCGTCCCGTGCGTGCTACCTGACTTGCCGGTCTACTGATCATCCTTTCCGCTGACCTGCGGGACTGAAGAAGCCCACGGCTCTAACCAGCTCAGATGCCGTGGGCTTCTGTCGTTGTCGGTTGGCGTTGGCTGACCTTGGACGGCCCAGAGAGGGCCCAGCGTCGCGACGGGCCAGTCTGCTGAATGCCTGCGTCCGGGAGCTCTCCTTTGGTGAGATCCTCTCGTGAGCGACTCACTCCTTGCCGCGGGCATCGCAGCAGTCACAGCCCTTGCAGCCTCGGGGATGACCTCCTGGTTGACGCTTCGGGGCGTACGCCACCAAGTAGGGGCACAGCGAGAAGTCTTGGTGCTTGCTCATGCTGAGCAGCGGGCAACTGAGAACCGAGCGGCGCAAAAAAACGCCTGTATCCAGTTCATAGAGTCGGCCATCCGCAGTGCCGCTCTCATCCAAGAGATCAGGCGGCTTGGTATACCCGACGACGAGTACCAAGATCGCTTGAGCATGGCCCGGGACGCCTTGTCTGACCTGATTCGAGCTCAAGCAGTCCTGAGCGTTGAAGGCCCAAGCAGCGTTGCGGGAGCTGCCACTGAGGCTCGATGGAGTCTTGATCGCGAGTTCGCAGCGGCCCGCGCCGAACGCACTGGCACGACCCTCACCGATGCAGTCAACGCCGCAGGCGATGCTAGGCGTCGAGCTGTAGGTCGCGTCGGACAGGTAGCCAGGCGGGCGTTCGGCAACGATGACGGACCTCCCTTGGCCGCTCCTTGCATCGGGGCCACTGCCTGACGCGGCCCAGAGACTCCGCAGAGGCCCAGTGGGCGGGGCCGGCGGGAGCGGCGACACTCGCTTTAGGAGTTCGGTCCGGGCCCGCTCCGGCTGCTGTTGTCGACTGATGCGATGGCCGGAGGGAGACGCTGGTGTGCGCACCCGTCCGGCATCGTTGATGTCAGCCGCCGATGTCAGGCACCAGTTGGTCCGTGGCGCCGGGCGAGCTCGGTATGGACGATTCACTCGGGCGCTGTGCTCGCTACCTCTCGATAGTTCTCAGCCAATTACTTGCAGCTGTGGCCAGATATGACACGCAGCGCGCACTGTCCGATGCTCGCGTAAGCCCCAATAGGGGCATAATTCCCGTCTCATGGATTGAGTCCGGACCGTCGTTTAGGCATCGCGGGGATGCTTCGACGCAACTCTGTGAGCTAACATCCCGTGACCAAACAATGACTTGCCCTCCCCGTGGGTGTGGGGAGTTGCTGTCGATCGAGGGGAATTATGAGTAAGCGAATTGGGACGACCGTGCTCGTCACTGCAATTGCGGCGATGTTGACTGCCAGCGTTTCGAGCTCGGCATACGCTGCCCCGTCCTGCACGTCAAAGATCTGCACGTGGACGGGTGCGAACTACACAGGAACAAAGCTAACTTCCGGGCTCGTCGCGGGTGTCTGCTACCACTCAGGGCGATATCGGTCAATAGAGAACAGGGACTCCGTCCAGGTGCGCTATTATCCCAATGACTCATGTTCGGGTGCGCCTAACCATGAATCTTCCTGGAGTTTCACTGATATAGACGCCCAGACGGGATGGAAGGTCTACAGCTACAAGAAGGTCTAATTCGCTATTCAAGTCCCCGTCTAGTTGGAGCATGCAGCCTCGCAGGAAGTAATTTCGGCATCTGGTCCATATGTCGGCTAAGGCATGGCTGCACCGTACAGCGCAGTCGGTGGAGCGGCTTTGGGCTGGAGCTGCTTTGGGGCGAGTGATCATGGCCCCGTAAGCTTCCGGCGAGTCGGGCAGTCTGTGGACCTGCCCGTTAAAGCACGACGTTGGGGCCATGATCTTAGAGGCTCGCCCCAAAGTGGCTGCCTAACTGGCTGTTCTCTATCCGCTCGGGTGGTCGGTGGGGTTCGAACAGGGGCCTGGTCCGGGTGAGTTGGCCGGTGCGGAGGCATAAAGGAAGGGCCTCTTGGTAGCTCGCGGATGTCGAGTCCAGCGAGGAGCAAGAGGCCCTGTTGTCGAAGTGTCGCGTGGTCACGGTTGCCGGGTCCAGTCCGTCCACTCCTGGGTGTGACTGTCTCGCCCACAGGTTCGGGAACGCGGCCGACCGTCCGGGGCGCCGGCCCCGGTACGGCTCGGACATGAGCGATGACGAGTGGGCTCTGGTGCGGGATCTGCTGCCGGTGCCGGGATGGCTGGCCGGCCGGGGCGGACGGCCGGAGGGCTACTGCCACCGGCAGATGATCGACGCGATCCGCTACCTGGTCGACAACGGCATCAAGTGGCGGGCGATGCCGTCGGACTTCCCGCCCTGGCCGCGGGTGTACGCCTTCTTCGCCCGCTGGCGGGACCTCGGTCTGGTGGCCGAACTGCACGACCGGCTGCGCGGTGCCGTCCGCGAGGCCGAAGGCCGTGATCAGGAGCCGAGCGCAGGCGTGGTGGACTCGCAGTCGGTGAAGGCGGACGCCACCGTCGCCCTCACCTCGCGGGGCTTCGACGCCGGCAAGAAGATCAACGGACGCAAGCGTCACCTGCTCACCGACACGCTCGGTCTGCTGCTGGCCGTGCTGGTCACCCCGGCCTCGACCACTGACCGGGACGCCGCCCGCATCCTGCTGCCGGCGGCCAAGGGTCGCTTCGGGCGGCTGACACGCGTATGGGCCGACGGCGGTTACACCGGTCATCTCGTTGACTGGAGTGCGGCACAGCTCGGAGTGGTCCTCGACATCGTCCGCCGCAGCGACGACACCCGCGGCTTCCAGGTCCTGCCCCGCCGCTGGGTCGTGGAACGATCGCTCGCCTGGTTCCTGCGCAGCCGGCGCCTGGTGCGGGACTACGAGCGGCGCACCGACACCAGCGAAGCCGTCATCCTGTGGTCGATGACCATGCTCATGAGCCGCCGCCTGGCCGCCCGGCACCGGTGTCCTGTTCCGGTGCCGGGCGGCATGAACCTGCCCGGCTTCGCCTCGACCAGCCAGCCCCGTTCCACCAGCCGCTTCAGCCGTGCCCTCGCTCCTTCGACCCGGGAGGCGGACGCGCTGTCCCAGCCCAGCACCACCGCGGCCCGCCGGGCACCCAGCCCGTCGGCTCCCGCATCGACCGCGGCGGCCATCAACGCCTGATAGTCCGGCGACAGCTCCGTCACCTCGCTCGCGTGTCGCCGGTGCGGCACCGCCCGGCGCGGTCCGACCGGCTTCCTCCGCGGCACCTCGTCGGCCACGTCGGCGGGTGCATCCTCCTCGGCCAGCGCCTCCAAGTACTGCTCGAGGCCGATCACCCGGCGCCGGTGCACCTCTTCCGCGTCCGCCAGAGCCGTCCGCACCCGTTCCAACTCGGCTTCGAGCTGCTTCACCTGCGCGGCTGCGGCCTTCTGCCGTGCCTCCAGAACCGCCCGCATCGACGGCATCCGCCACCCCCACGACCTCTCGCCCGGCAACAAGCCAAGGCTCCCGCGGCAGCAGCTACTTCACACCTGACCAGCGAGGACATCACACAAGGTTCGGAAAGAGAACGACCTCTAACCTCGCGCTTTCACGAGGTGGGGTGTCCGAGGCTTGATCAAATAAGCGGAGAGTGCTCCTGACCTGCAACGATGGGACTTGTCTAGGGTCCTGTTGGCTGCACGGAAAGAAGCACTCTCCAGGTGAAGAAGCGTATCGGGTCGTACCCCCGTGTCCGCATCGAGGGCGACGGCCGGGCGGTGGTCTCGCAGGCCGGGGGCGTGCTGCTGGTCGAGACCGTCCGCAAGGCCGGCTTGGACACCGCGATATCAGCGGCGCTGACGCCGTGGCGGAAGGCTCGGGCGGTGCACGATCCGGGCAAGATCCTGCTGGACGTGGCCCTGGCGGTCGCGCTGGGCGGTGACTGCCTCGCGGATGTCGCCATGCTGCGGGCCGAGCCGGCCGTGTTCGGGCCGGTGGCCTCCGACCCGACGGTCTCCCGCCTCATCGACACCCTCGCCGCGGCCGGGGAGAAGGCCCTGCGGGCCATCCGTGCCGCGCGGGCTGAAGTCCGCCAACATGTCTGGCGGTTGGCCGACCGGGAAGCGCCTGATGCAGGCGGGACGGTGACCGTGGACCTGGACGGGGTGCTGGTGATCGCGCACTCGGACAAGGAGGACGCCGCACCCACGTGGAAGCGAACCTACGGCCACCACCCGCTGATGGGGTTCGTCGACCACGGACCGGGCGGCACGGGTGAACCGGTCGCCGCCCTCCCGCGACCGGGGAACGCGGGATCGAACACGGCGGTCGACCACATCACCGTCGCCCAACTGGCCTTGGCCCAGCTGCCGAAGAAGTACCGGCGCGGGCGCCGGACCCTGATCCGCACCGACTCCGCGGGCGGCACCCACGACTTCGTCGCCTGGCTCGCTCAGCGGGGACGGTGGCTGTCCTACTCGGTCGGCATGGTGATCACCGAGGCGATCCACCAGCACGTGCTGAGGGTTCCGGCATCGGCCTGGACGGCGGCCGTCGAGACCGGCGGCGAGATCCGCGACGGCGCCTGGGTCGCCGAACTTACCGGCGACGTCCTTCACGGCTGGCCCAGAGGCATGCGGCTGATCGTCAGGAAGGAACGACCGCACCCCGGGGCCCAGTTGCGGCTCACGGATGCGGACGGCATGCGGCTGACCTGTTTCGCGACCAACACCCCCGGCCGGCCGATCGCCGAGCTCGAGCTCCGTCACCGGCTGCGGGCCCGGGCCGAGGACCGCATCCGCGCCGCCCGGGCCACCGGCCTGCGCAACCTGCCTCTGCACCGCACGGCTCAGAACCTGATCTGGCTGGAGATCGTGCAGATCGCTCTCGACCTGCTGGCCTGGATGCCGATGCTCGCCCTGACCGGCAAGGCCAGGCTCTGGGAGCCCCGCCGCCTGCGGCTCCGCCTGTTCACCGCGGCCGGACAGCTCGTGACCACCGGCCGTCGGCGAATCCTCCGCCTGGCCCGGCACTGGCCCTGGACCGGTCACATCACCGCAGCCCTCGACCGGCTCACCCAACTGCCCAACCCCGGCTGACCAGCGGATTCCCCGTCCCTTCGACAGCACCTCAACACCCGGAGCAGTGGAACCCGGCGCCATCCCGAGGCGACACTCGGATCTTCGGCCTGCACAGCCTCAGCCCACGACACGAAAACGGTCCACCGACTCCGTCGGCGGACCGTCACGAAACTTCGAGGCTAAAGCCGTGGAGCCGACCGCCCCAGCCACAGAGGGTGTCTTCCACTTCATGCCCGCAGCCGCCGAGCGCGCCGCCTGGCGTGGCCAGCCGGGGCGAAGACAGAGGCAGGCCGCGCCGCAGAGGCGGCGCGCGCCCGCGCCGTGCGCGGGCCTTGATGACGTAGAGAAAGTCTGAGCCAACTGGGGTTGCTACAGCCTGAACGACAGCTCCAGCTCGTCGCCTGGAAGGTGGAACTCCTCCAGGGCGAGAGGCTTGTCTGCCTCGGTGAGGGTCACGCGGATAACGTGAAGCAGTGGGACCCCGTCGGCGAGTCGCAGCGCCTGGCCCTGGTCCGGTAGGGGCATGCGGGTGCGGATGTACTCCGTGAAGTGGAGTTCGTGGCCCAGATCGGCAAGCGCTGCGTAGAGGTCCGGGGCCGGCGGTGGGGCCTCCTCCTCGTACTTGGTGCCGATGAGTACCGAGAACGGGATGTACGTCCGGTGGAGCTGGCGGAGGTGGCCGTGGTCTGCCGTCTGCAACGCGTCGTACGTGAACATGGGCTCGCCCGGCGGGATGCGGAGTAGGTCCGCGAGGGCAAGCGGGGCGTCGGTGCGGGTGGCTACCGGTGGCTCGGCGTCGGTCCAGCGGATGCTGTCGGCCTCGATGTACCGACCGTCAGATGCTCGACGTACGCCCCGCGGGCGCGTGTGGCTGGGCCGGCTGTGCGGGGAGCGGGCGAAGGTTCCGCGGCCCATGATGGCCTCGACGAGACCGGATGCCCGTAGCTCACTCAAGCCCTGGCGGACCGTGGGGCGCGTCACGCCGAACTGTTTCGCCAACGCCTCTTCGGAGGGGAGCGGTTGGCCGGAGGGGAAGGTGCCATCAAGGATGCCTTCGCGCAGGTAGTCGGCGATCTGCCGGTACTTCGGCTGCGTGTTCTTCGGCGGCATGCGGGCCCTCCGTGGCCGTACCTTCTGCTGCTGGCCGTCCTCGTGGATGGCTTGTCCACGTCCATGGACGTGGACGCATAGCTTCTCTTATCACTAGGCGGTTGACAACCCGTACTACGGGTGGGCAACCTTGCGTGAGTCACCCGTACTACGGGTGGTCTAGCAACCCGAAGGGTCGGCCTTCGGGTGCCAAAGATGAGGAGAACCGAACAGTGGCAACCCTTCCGATCGACACCGCGAAGTACACGGGGATCATCTGCGCCGTGCCCCCGGCTCCGCGGGTCGCCAACCGTGAGACCGGACAGCTTCGCGTAGACCGTGAGACCGGCAAGACGGTGTACCAGGTCGGTCTCTGCCTGATGGCGGGGACGTCGGCCGACGTTGTGAACGTGAGCGTGGCCGGTGAGCCGGCCGGTGTGCAGCTCGGCATGCCCGTGGCCGTGCGGGACCTGGTCGCCACGCCGTGGGAGAACGACGGGCGGCACGGTATCGCGTTCCGGGCGGCGGAGATCCGGCCCCTGAGCGCTCCCGCCACCTCGGCGGCCAAGGGGGCCGGGCAGTGATGGAACTGGCCTCCGCTACTTCGGCCGACGCGACTTGGCCGAGCTGGGTTCTGGTGGTGGCCGCCGTGCTGGTGCCGGGTCTGCTTCTGGCGGGCCCGGCCCTGCGCAGCCGCTATCACGGTGCCTGGTGGCTGTTATGCGGCTTCCCGGCCATGGCCTTCCGGGTCGTGCAGACCTGGCGGCCCCTGATGGCGGGCTGCGGGCTCGCCGGGAGCCGTCGGCCGGCGCTGACCGTGGTGTCCGGGCTCGTCGGCAAAGGGGCGCCTCCGCCTCAACCGCGGGTGCCCCGCCGTGGGCTCATACGTCCGACCTCCGGAGGCTTCGTACTGCTCGTGAGGCTGCTTCCGGGCCAAGTGCCGGAGCACTTTGTCAAGGCCGCACCGGCCATGGCGGAGAGCTGGCAGGTGCACGCGGTGCGGGTGACCTCCTGGAAACCGGGGGTCGTACGGATCGTCGCTTCGGCGGTCGACCCGTTGGCCGACCCGCAGGTACCGAAGCAGCGGGGGCCCGGTCATCTGCTCCGGGTGACCGTGGGCGCCCTGGAGACCGGGGCTGCGTGGGTGGTCGACCTGCGGCGCGTCCCTCACTGGCTGATCGTCGGGGCCACGCGCTCGGGAAAGTCGACTCTGATCAATGCCCTCGTGGCAGGACTCGCCCCGCAGCCCGTCGCCCTGGTCGGCATCGACTGCAAGGGCGGCATGGAACTGTCCCTCTACGAACCGCGGTTGTCCGCCCTCGCGACGAACCGAGAGCAAGCGGTGAGGCTGCTGACCGCCCTCGTTGACCTGACTCTCGACCGAATGTCCCTCTGCCGGGCGGCCCGCGTCCGGAACATCTGGGGCCTGTCCGACAAGGAACGCCCGGTCCCCGTCGTCGTGATCGTCGACGAGATCGCGGAACTCTTCCTCGTGGCGAGCCGGAACGAGAAGGACGAAGCGCACGCGGCCGGTACGGCGTTGATCCGGCTGGCCCAACTCGGTGCGGCACTCGGGGTGTTCCTCGTCGTGGCCGGCCAGCGTGTCGGCTCCGACCTCGGGCCCGGTGTCACGGCTCTGCGGGCGCAACTGGGCGGTCGGGTCTGCCATCGTGTGGCCGACCCCGGTACGGCAGAGATGGCCCTCGGCGATCTCAACCCCGACGCGCTGAAGGCAGCGCAGGCCATCGCCCCGGAGCAGGCCGGTACGGCCGTCCTCGCCTCCGGCGACGGCTGGGAACGCGCCCGGTCCCACCTGATCACGGAAACCGAGGCGGAAGCCGTCGCCGCCGAGTACGCGCACCTGACTCCCGTCCTGTCCGAACTGCATGTCGAACTGTGAGAGGGGCCTGCCGTGCTGGTGTCCATGTCGGCCGTCCTGCTGCTCGGCCTGGTGATCTGGTTCCTC
The DNA here is from genome assembly GCF_045209715.1 of Streptomyces sp. NBC_01635. NCBI lineage: Bacteria > Bacillati > Actinomycetota > Actinomycetes > Kitasatosporales > Streptomycetaceae > Streptomyces > Streptomyces sp. NBC_01635. The sequence goes on from NZ_CP109278.1 coordinate 16,314, forward strand.
CTGCGCATTCGGTACCTCAGGTGGGCCGACGCGCTGCTCTGCGGGACCTTCGGCTTCCTGCTCGCCCGGACCGTGGCCGCGCCCGTGGTTCAGGCCTTCCTCGACGGAGTGAACGGCTTCCTCGGCCAACTCCGCTTCTGAAACACCCCACCACCGACCCGACAAGGGGACTTCCTGTGCCCAACTACGTCATCCGCTCCGGTGACCGCGCCACCTTCCTGGCCGGTCTGCGGGAGCTGGTCGACTTCCTGACCGCCAACCCGGCCGTCGCCGTACCGCGTCACGCGTCCGTCGTCGTCCTGGTCGACGCCTCCGACTCCGCCGCTCGCCTCGACGGCGTGGAGTTCGTCGCCGCTCCGCTCGGTGTGCCGGTGGAGGACATCGGCCGGGGCTACTTCGACGCCCGCCGCGACTTCGGACCGATCTCGTACGGCGTCGTCGGGATTCCTCCCGAGGAGCGGCAGTGATCGCCCGTACGACGGGCTCCCGACGGGGCGCGAAGTCGCCAAACCCGACCCCGTCAGGAACCCACTCCATCCGCCACATGAGCAGTGAAAGGAGCACTCACACTTTGTCCACCGCGCATCATCCGCGCAAATCCCCATCGCTCGCCTGCGACCTCAGGCAGCGTGACGCGCAGGTCTCGACCTGTGCCGGACGGGAACAGATCGTCCTCGTCGAACTCGACGGAACCGAGCAGTGGCTGTGTCCCGCGCATGCGGCCGCCGTCTGGCTCACGGACCCGACGCTCCGCTTCAGCGCCAAGACTCGGCCGGAGGGGATCTCGGCTGTGATGGGGCAGGCGTTCGGCGGCGGGGGTGGTCACCGATGACCACAACCCTTCCGCAGAGCGTTTCCGCTCTCGTCGCAAGAGCGTCGGAGCCGGAGTTCGCGGCCTGGCGCCGGAACATCGTCCGTCTCGGGGGCTGCACCAGCCCGATTCACCTGGTCGGCGCGGCAACCGTCTACGACACGACGACCGGCGCTGCTCTGCTCTCTTACGGCTCGGATGCCTACGGCGGTCGCCTGCTCACGGCGTGCGGCAACCGGCGTGCGACGGTCTGCCCGGCCTGCTCGGCGCTGTACCGGGCGGACACGTACCAACTCGTCCGGGCCGGACTCGTCGGAGGCAAGAGCGTCCCTGAGGCGGTGAGCGGTCACCCGCGGGTGTTCGCCACGCTCACCGCCCCCGGCTTCGGCCCGGTCCACACTCGCCGCGAGCGTGAAGGACGCGTGCCGCCCTGCCGGCCTCGGAGGGGAGGTGACCACTGCCCGCACGGGACACCGGCCGGATGCCGGGAGCGGCACCCGGCGGACGACCCTCGTCTCGGCGAACCTCTCTGCCCGCGCTGCTACGACTACGCGGGGGCCGTCCTCTGGCATGCGTTCGCCGGTCGGCTCTGGCACCGGTTCGGTCTGGAGCTGAGGCGGGAGGTCGCCCGGCGGGCCGGGCTGTCGCGTACGGAGTTCGGGGAAGTCGCCCGGCTCTCGTACGCGAAGGTCGCCGAGTACCAGCGCCGGGGCCTGGTCCACTTCCACGCCGTGATCCGCCTCGACGGCCCGGACGGGCCCGACTCGCACCCGCCCGGCTGGGCCACGGTGCCGCTCCTCGTCGACTCGGTGCGGGCCGTGGTCGGGAAGGTGCGGCTGACCGCCCCCGGCTCGGCGGTCATCGGGCCGCGGGTGCTGCACTTCGGTGCCCAGGTCGACGTACGGCCGGTCACCTCGTCCGGACGGACAGCGGGGGAGCGGCCTGCCTCAGCGGCGGCCGTGGCGGGCTACATCGCCAAGTACGCCACCAAGGGAGCGGAGACCACCGGCGCCGTGGACGGCCGGATCCACCACGCACAGGACATGGTCATGCTGCCGGTCCGCGCTCACGTGCTGCGCATGATCAGTACGTGTTGGTGGCTCGGCGGCCTGCCGGAGTTCGCCCCGCTCGGGCTGCGGCGCTGGGCCCACATGCTCGGGTACGGCGGCCACTTCTCCACCAAGTCGCGTCGCTACTCGACCACGCTGACCGCCCTCCGGCAGGCCCGTGCCGACCATCGCGCGGAGCAGCAGCGGGACGCCCTCGGCCTGTCGGAACACTCGACGGTCACGGTCGGCCACTGGCGTTACGCGGGGCGAGGCTACTCACTGGAAGCGGCGCTCCTGGCGGCCTCCGTACGGGAGGGCGGTGCCCGCCATGGCACGTGACGCCCGTACGAAGGCGGCCGAACTGCTCACCGTGCGGCAGGTGCTCGACGAGCTGGGCGGCATCTCCCGGCGCACCTTCTACCGCTGGCGGGAACTGCGCATCGCCCCTGCCTGCATCCGCCTTCCGAACGGTGAGTTGCGGGTCCGGCGTGACGTGCTCGACGAGTGGTTGGAGGAACGGGCAGAGGGGGCGGCATCGTGAAGTCCTATAAGGCTTCCGTGTGGAAGCTCTCGGTCAACAAGACCACCAAGAAGCCGACCTACCTGGTGCGCTGGGTGGTCGATGGCCAACCCTTCAGCGAGTCGCACAAGACCAAAGCACTGGCCGACCGCTTCCGCGCGAAGCTCGTCCGTGCGCTCGACAAGGGCGAACCGTTCGACACCGTGACGGGACTGCCCGACACCCTGCGGGGTGGCAAGGCGGCGCTGTCCTTCCTAGACCTGGCGGTCAAGTACGTCGATGCCCGGTGGGCTGAGGCGTCCGCCAAGCAGCGGGACAGCATGACGGACGCCTTGGCGACAGTCGTTCCCGTCCTGGTCAAACCGGGACGGGGGCGGCCCGCTCCGGAGGTGCTGCGGCGGGCGCTGCGCTCGTACGTCCTGCCCGTGCCACGCAGGGAGCGGGAGCGGCCGGAGGAGTTCGCCTCGGCCGTACGGTGGATCGAAAGGGCGTCCCTCCCCGTGGGAGAGCTGCAAGAGATCACCCGCGTACACGAGCTGATCGACGGGTTGGGCCGGAGACTGGACGGCAAGCCCGCGGCCACTCAGACCTACCGGCGTCGGCGAGCCGTCGTCTTCAACGCCCTGGAATTCGCGGTGGAGCTGGAGCACCTCACCTCCAACCCGCTGAGCCGCGTCCGACGCAAGCGGGGCAAGCGGGCGGTGCAGGAGGTTGATCGCCGGGTGGTGGTCAACCCGCGGCAGGCTCGGGAGCTGCTGACCGCACTCACCTACGTGGGCGGCTACGAACGGGCCAGCGGCCGGAGGCTGCGGGCCTTCTTCGGGTGCCTGTACTACGCGGCCATGCGGCCGGGTGAAGCGCTGGGCCTTCGCCGCTCCGACTGCACGCTTCCGGCACAGGGCTGGGGCCGTATCGAGCTGGCGGAGACCCACCCCACGGCCGGGAAGGCGTGGACCGACTCCGGTGAGGCGCACGACCGGCGCGGCCTGAAGCAGCGGGCCCACGGTGAGGTGCGCATCGTGCCGATTCCGCCCCCGCTCGTGAGGCTGCTCCGTGAGCACCTGGACGGGTTCGGCACGGCGGAGGACGGTCGGCTGTTCTCCAGCGAGCGGGGCAACGTGATCGCTGCGTCGTCGTACTCCCGCGCCTGGAAGCAGGCTCGGGAACTGGCGCTCGTCCCCGATCAGGTGGCCTCGGTCCTCGCGTTCCGGCCGTACGACCTCCGTCACGCGGGCGTCTCCCAGTGGCTCAACTCTGGGGTGCCAGCACCGGAGGTCGCTGCTCGTGCGGGCCACTCGGTGGACGTTCTTTTGAAGATCTACGCGAAGTGCATCGATGGTCAGGAACAGGAGATGAACGATCGGATCTTGAAGGGACTCGGTGAGGAGCCGATGTAAGTCAGGGCCGTAAGTAGGACCTCAGCAGGAGCCCCGGAAGCCTCCGGGGCTCCTGCATGCGTACTTCCACGGGAAGACGACTATGCAGGTCACAGCCGGACTGGCTCCCCCCGTCGCAACGTAGCGGCTCCGAGTGTCAAAATCTCTCCAGCACAGAACAGGGGGGTAGATGCAGGACCGGCGTGCTGACATTTTGAGCGAGATCGACGCAGACCACGGAGTCACTGCTGTTTCGATGGGATGGCTCCGAGAGCTTTACGACTCCGAGTGGGGACGTCTCAGCGCAAGCCGAGCTGCGGAGATCAGTCGCTGGCTCGCGAAGCATGAGGTTGCACACCTTCCGTCGCCGCTGCCGTCGAGGGAGGTTGAAGAAGTGGTGCTGTACAGGCCCTCCTCCCCGATCGGCGTGTACATCAACGCAGCACGCTTGGAGGGCCCGTTCAAACATCGTCCAGCCGCTGCCGCGTACTTCCTGCAGGACATCGCGCAGAGGCTGAGCCGCGCCGAACGGGTTGAGAAGGACCGCGACTGACGGCGAGGGGTGGTAAGCCCTCGAAGTGTGCGTCAGCCTCTGGACTTCTGGGAGCTCCAAGGCGATCGTCTCGAGGGCTTGCCCTGTCCACAGATGGTCCACGGAGGTGCTTTCAGGGAGCCGCGGCATTCCCTCTGACCTGCGGTGAAGCCTTCCAAGATCAACACGCTATTACAACGTGATCACTGGCAAACGGCTGCTTCCGGCGGCATCCGCCTGCACATACGCGAAGACCCCGTCCTCAGCGAAAGCGCTGATGGCGGGGTCTTTGGGCACCTCATGCAGGGTGCCCCCGGCAGGATTCGAACCTGCGCACACGGCTCCGGAGGC